>NZ_PHNG01000798.1:0-12770 GCF_002803435.1 Bacillus sp. mrc49
CAAGATCGAAAAAGAGTTACCCCAAGGAAACTTTCAGGAAATTTATTATAAAGATGAGCCATATCTTGATGCCTGTATCATCACCAATTGTACGATTGATCGCGAAAAAATCGACAAAATCGTATTATCACAGGTGATTTTTAAAAATGTGACATTCAGCGATGTATCGTTCAGGAATATTGAGCTGACGGATGTGATTTTTGACCATTGTGACTTGACCAATGCCGATTTCATGGCTGGTTCGATTCATCGTGTCGAATTCAAGGATTCGAAATTACTGGGAATAAACCTGTCCGATGCCAGTTTAGGAAATGTCCAATTCGATAGCTGCAACTTGAATTTAAGTGCCTTCGGTTATGCATCATTAAAACAAGTGAAATTCGCTCATTGCTCATTGGAAAGCGCAGATTTTTATGAGTGTACGTTCAAGAAAGTGATGTTCGATGCCTGCAGATTGAATGAAGTGAATTTTTCCCGGACGCCACTTAAAGGAATCGACCTTAGCAGTTCCACCTTCCAAAGGCTGACCGTATCCTTGGAGGATCTAAACGGCTGCGAGGTTTCCCCGGATCAAGCGATAGGCTTTGCTTCCATGCTCGGACTGAAAATCAAAGAGTGACCTATAATGGGTCATTTATATGAACTCAGTGGATCGCCAATTTGGTGGTCCTTTTTTTTTGCGGGGTGCGGCCATGAATATATTGTTTATGTAAATAAATCATGCAGAATGTTTCCACAAATTAAGGTTTGCTTTACAATATTTGTTAGGTAGGTTGAAGGGGGTCAACGATGATTATCAATAAGGTCACTTTATACAGTCATGTCTTGGATGAAATGCGGGATTTTTATGTAGGTGAGTTAGGGTTCGAGTTACACTCACTAACCGATGATGGTTTTGCCATTAAGGTGGGGGAGAGTGTGCTGGAGATGAAAAGCTATCATCTCCAAGATAAGCCCTTTTATCATTTTGCCATAAACATTCCGACGAATTTATTTACCTCGGCAAAAAAATGGGCAAAGTCCAAGGTAGAGTTAATGAAGGAAGATGGTGTGGACGAAGTTCATTTTAGCCTTTCAGATGCCCATGCCTTTTATTTTTTGGACCCATCAGGCAACATTGTCGAGTTCATATCCAGGTATGCCGTATCACCTGAATCCCAGTCAAAGACTTTCTGCGCACGAGAATCGTTGTGCATAAGCGAAATAAACCTTACGACAGATGAAGTGGGGGATATCGGGAATACGTTGATGGGCTTAGGGCTGCCGGTAAGGAAGGATGAATCGATAAATGAAGGCCGATTGAATTTTATAGGGCAGCATGAGGAAGGTTCGTTTTTACTGTTGGGTCCCAGGAATAGGCGCTGGTTTTTTTCGGATAGGGTGTCGGAATCCTTTCCGCTTTCGGTGGTCATTGATGACCAGCTGACCATTTCATTGGATGATGAAGGAAAGATGAAGGCTGAATCAGGTGTAACCGGCCAAGGAGGGCGATCGTTATATGTCAGAAAAGATTTGGAATGAGGTAGATTTATATTTTAGTACTAAGCTTCATACGACGGATCAGATCATGGATTCGATATTGAAAGCGAATGCTGAAGCGGGGCTGCCAGCGATTGATGTATCTCCAAACCAAGGGAAATTCCTTCATCTGTTAGCGAGACTCACTGGAGCGAAAAGCATCTTGGAAATCGGGACCCTTGGCGGCTATAGCAGTGTGTGGCTCGCTCGTGCTTTGCCGGAAAATGGCCGGTTGATAACGCTGGAATATGAGGCGAGGCACGCAAAAGTGGCTGAAGCGAATATCAAGCATGCAGGATTGGCCGATAAAATCAAGATTATCGTGGGGGCGGCGCTGGATACCTTGCCAAAGCTTAAAGAAAAGGGATTATCCAGCTTTGACCTCATTTTTATCGATGCCGATAAGTCCAATAATCCCGAGTATCTTAAATGGGCGCTGGAACTTTCCCGGCCGGGGACCGTGATCATCACCGATAATGTCATCCGTGATGGAAAAGTGCTCGACCCAGATAGCGATGACCCGAATGTGAGGGGAATCCGTACATTCATAGATAAGCTATCACAAGAACCAAGAATTGATTCCACGGTCATGCAAACGGTCGGAATGAAGGGGTATGATGGGTTTGTGATCGGGGTTGTAAAAGAGTGAAATGCATGCACAGGGGAAATGGGAAAAGGAAATCACATGAGTGAAACGTACATCATAATTCAGGGAGACGGCCATGAAAAAACGAGTAAGCATAATGATCGGAATCGGAGTGATCATCATCGGGATCATCTTCTTGGCAGCGGGGGTTTCTCAAACCACTCAGACGCCAAAGGAAGAGATGGCCGCTAAAAGGGCATTTCCGCAGCATGCAATTTATCAATCAGGAACGATAAAACCTGACCATATATCACAAGAGGAGCTGGACGATGCGGTCGCGGATTTTTATGAAACTTGGAAAAATCACTATCTCAAACAGCCAGCCGATAAACAAGATGAATATTATATCTACTACAACGATAAAGGATATGCAGAACCCAAAAACGCCGTGACCGTTTCGGAGGCCCATGGCTATGGAATGATGTTGACGGCCATCATGGCAGGCAGCGAGGATAAGCGGTATTTCGATGGACTTTACCGATTTTATAAAGCGCATAAAAGTGATAATGACCCTTCGTTGATGGCGTGGCAGCAAGTGAAGGATAAAACCGGGAAAATCATCAATACGCCAGGAGATGCCGACTCGGCAACCGATGGCGATATGGATATCGCTTATTCGCTGCTGTTGGCTGATCGTCAGTGGGGAAGCGATGGGAACATCGACTATCTTGCCCGGGCAAAAGACATCATGGAGGCGATCATGGCGCATGAAATCAACCGGTCGAAGTCGCTGATCAAATTGGGCGACTGGGCCGGGGATGATGATGAGGTATACGGAAAAGCCACACGTTCTTCCGATTTTCTTCTCAATCACTTGAAGGTATTCGAGGCGGAAACAGGGAATCATGACTGGGCGGCTGTAACGAATAAGGCGCATGAGATCATGCATACGATTTATGAAGAACAAAGTCGCGATACAGGTCTGATGCCGGATTTCATTGTCCTATCCAGGGATGGATATCAGCCTGCACAAGCGGACTTTTTAGAAGGGGAGAATGATGGCGATTACAGCTGGAATAGCAGCAGGACCCCATGGCGCTATACGGTTGATTATTTGTTGACCGGTGATGATAGGTCGCTGCCGCAATTAAAGAAGATGAATGAATGGATCAGAGCGGAAACGGATGGAGACCCTAACAATATTCAATCCGGTTACACGCTAAGCGGAAAAACAGTGGAGGAAGGCAATAGTACAAGCTTCGTTGCCCCACTCATGGTGAGTGCCATGATCGATTCGTCCAACCAGCAATGGATCAACGATTTGTGGGATCGGACAATACAGTCAAAAGAAGACGATGACTATTTTGCCAATACGATAAAATTACAGTCAATGATTGTGGTGTCAGGGAACTGGTGGGCACCATAATCGGGCAATTGATGAAAAGGGAGTTGGATGACCAATGAAAAAAGTGACCCCATTCTTGATGTTCCAGGGAAATGCGGAAGAAGCCATGAATTATTACACCGCTTTGATCGAAGAGTCCGAAATAACAAGCATGACGCGGTATGGAGCCAATGAGCCAGGTGCAGAGGGAAGCGTCACGCAAGCCACCTTCACCTTAAAGGGTCAGGAGTTCATGTGCATCGATAGTAACATTGAGCATCAATTTACGTTTACACCTTCGTTTTCTATCTTCCTTACATGTGATGGGGAAGAAGAAATAGACAGGCTTTATTCGGATTTATCTGAAGGCGGACAAGTGCTGATGCCATTGGGTGATTATTCCTTTAGCAAGAAGTTCGGATGGATATCCGATAAATTTGGTGTCTCCTGGCAGCTGACCCTCCCTTTGGAATGAACAGGAAAACACCATTAACGGCAGCGTGTAGAAATTTTCCGAGTGTAGGCCAAATTATAGGTAGTGCAGGCCGAAATAATAGGGTGTAGGCCGAATTATATGAGATGAAGGCCGAAATAATAGGGTGTGGGCCGAATTATATGTAGTGTAGGCCGAAATAATAGGGTGTAGGACGAATTATTGGGCGTGTGGGCCGAATTATATGTAGTGTAGGTCGAAATAATAGCGTGTAGGCCGAATTAATGGGCGTGTGGTCCGAATTATATGTAGTGTAGGACGAATTAATGGGCGTATCGGCCGAAATAATAGCGTGTGAGCCGAATTATATGTAGTGTAGGACGAAATAATCGGGTGTAGGCCGAATTATATGAGATGAAGGCCGAAATAATAGGGTGTGGTCCGAATTATATGTAGTGTAGGACGAATTAATGGGTGTGTAGGCCGAAATAATTGAGTGTGGGCCGAATTATATGTAGTGCAGGCCGAATTAATGGGTGTGGGCCGAATTACATGTAGTGCAGGCCGAAATAATAGCGTGTAGGCCGAAATAATAGGGTGTGGGCCGAATTAATGGGCGTGTGGGCCGAATTATATGTAGTGTAGGACGAATTAATGGGCGTATCGGCCGGATTATCGGTGCCATGACACAGGTGGGAGCATTTAATTGGTGGTTCAGGTGAAACTGTTTGTGCTCTTGAGGAATTAATTATATAGTAATCGTTGAGTACATTCATCTTGGAGTATTATACGGTGATAAGAAAAGGTGCGGAGGAGAAATCATGAAAACTATTGGCACAGAACAAGAATACCGTGAACAAATCAAACAAGAGGGACTGACGGTCGGAATTTTTACGACTACGTGGTGTCCAGATTGTAAACGCTTGGATATGTTCATCGATGAAATCACACAAGAACATCAAGACAAACAGTGGTTCACGATCGACCGTGACGAGTTCCCCGAGATTTCCGAGGAGCAAACGGTGATGGGAATTCCATCGCTATTGGTGTTTAAAAATGGTGAGAAGGTTGCACATCTGCACAGTGCAAATGCAAAAACTCCAGAGGCGGTCAACGAATTTTTAAAAGAACTGTAAGTGTCTCTGACAAAGGAAACCCCGCGTGATATCGTCATGCGGGGTTTCCTTGCCTTTCTGTATTTCCTCATTACTGTCCAAAAAGAAAAGACTTGTAAATTTTTCTATAAAATATCTTGATTTTTAAGATGAAACGCGGTTTAATTATAGATACGAAATATCCATTATGGATATTGGATGTCCACTTATGTATAAAGAGGTGAAAGGAATTGCAATTAACAAAAGGGGTGGAGCAAGCGATATGCATCATTGTCATACTCTCGACTCAGGATAAAAGGGTGCCACTTTCATCTAATGAGATCAGCAGAAGGTTAGAAGTTTCTCCTTCGTATTTGAAAAAGATCATCCGGAAATTGGTCGTGAAGCAAATCATCACTTCAGTACCAGGAAATAATGGCGGTCTCTCTCTTGCCAAAAGTGTAGATGAGATAAAAAACATCGAAATAATTGAAGCGATGGAAGGCCCGATAGCGATGTTTCCGGATACAGGACTTATTGAAAAAGCGTTTAAAGACGGCGAGTATGCGGAAAAGGGAGTGGATGTTCTTCGCCGGATGTTTACTCAGGCGGATGAACTTCTGATGGAGTTCTTTTCTAGTCAAACGGTGGCAGATCTGTTAAGAGAAAGCTTTGGTACAAAAGAACTTCCGACCCTGAATTGGAACTCGGTGTCATTGAATGAATTAAAGTGTGAAGAGACAGGTGAAAAAAATTGAATATGCTAAAACAAGAATGGAAGCTTTTCCTAACGAATAAAAAACTGGTGGGTGTCGCCATTGTTTTACTGTTCGTTCCGATTATTTATGGAGGATTATTTCTTAGTTCCGCTTGGAACCCGTACGGCAAAACAGGTAATTTGCCTGTAGCCGTCGTGAATAATGATGTGAAGGCAGAATATGAAGGGAAGACCTTGACGGTCGGCGATGAGCTTGTCGATCGGTTAAAGGACAACGACGATCTGGAATGGCATTTCGTTTCGGAAGAAAAGGCGAAAAAAGGATTCAAAGATGGCACGTATTATATGGTCGTGACGATTCCGCGTGATTTTTCGAAAAATGCGTCAACCGTTATGGATAAGAAGCCTAAGAAAATGAATTTAACATATGATGCGAATCCTGGACGCAGTTTCGTTTCTGAAACGGTCGGGACCAAGGCAACGAATAATTTGAAAACGGAGATTGCTGAAAGTGTCACAAAAGAATATGCGGAAGCGATTTTCTCGCAGCTCGGAGAAATCGGGGATGGTTTCAGTGAAGCAGCGGATGGGGCATCGAAATTGGATGACGGCGCCGATAAGCTTCATGATGGAAACAAAGCAGTGACAGACAATCTGAATAAATTAGCGTCCAGTACATTAACTTTCAAGGACGGGGCGAATAAGCTTCAAATTGGCGTTGGCAAGTTTTTGGACGGTGTTCATAAACTAGAAGGCGGCGCAACGGAATTAAACAAGGGGATAGCCCAATATACGAATGGAGTCGGGCAGCTCCAAACGGGTGTTAATGAACTAGCATCGGGTACAGGAGAGTTAACGAACAACAGTGAGGCGTTGATGCAAGGCTCTTCCCAGCTTTCGAATGGATTGGCCAAAGTGGTCCCGGGAGCCCAAAGTTTGAATAATGGCTTAGCGGAAGCACAAACCGGCAGTGCCAGTCTGAATGATGGCTTGAATCTATTATCGGAAAATGCAAGTCAACTGACGGATCACTCGACAGGCATTCCAAAGCTGGCGGAAGGCCAAAGGAGCTTGAATGATGGAATCACCAAGCTGTCGGAGGGAAGTCAGGCGTTGAATGATGGTTTGAAAAAACTGGATGGCCAATTGCCTGCTGGTGAACAGCTAAGTCAGCTTACACAAGGACTGGCAAGCATCCAAAACGGCGTCAATAAATTGCAAGAAGCGATCCCGGCAGGAAGCAGCACGTCCGGCACGGTATCCAGCATCAAGAAGGATCTTGAGAACAGCCAAGCAGCTTTAACGCAGCTTCAATCATCCATTGCGAGCAACGGACAAAGCACAATCGATGCCGTCAAAGGAACTGAAGCTTACAAAGGCATGACAAGTGAACAGCAATCCGAATTACTCGGGGCGATTCAAAACGAAGCGCAAATCCAAGCAGGTTCCCAAAAGGAAATTGCATCGGCGCTTGCAGGGAGCATATCCGATTTATCTGCACAATTAACGAACCATGTGATGCCAGTATTGAATGGTTTAGGTCAGCTGCCGGAACAAGTGGCAGCCTTGAATAGTGCTGTGAATAAAGTCAATCCGAACGCGGTTTCAGCGTTGAATGGATACACGGCCATAAAGGATTCACTGGAAAATCAGTTCATTCCGGGTGCATCGCAATTAAATACAGGTCTGTCGGAAGCGGTTAATGGCAGCAATCAATTAACGGAGGCAACCGATAGCCTAAATGAACGAACACCGGAACTGGTGAATGGCATCAATCAGCTGGCACAAGGCGGTTCGTCGTTGAATAATGGCCTTTCAAAACTAACTGAGGGTTCTGGTCAATTGGTAAATGGGGTTTCCCAGCTCCAAACAGGCTCAGCAGCCTTTGGAAGTGGTTTAGAAAAGTATACGTTCGGCGTTAAAAAGGTAGGCGAAGGGGCGAGCAAACTGGCCGATGGCGCCAACGAACTGAATGAGAACTCAGCCGCCTTGAACAATGGTTCATCTGCACTTGTTGAAGGTACGGAACAATTGGCAAGCAATCTGCCGACATTAAGCAATGGCGTCATCCAGCTTGCTGATGGTGCAGGTAAGATCAATGAAGGTTCATCGAAACTAGCAAAAGGGTCAAATAAACTGGGAGATGGCATCTCCTCACTGAAAGATGGAACGAAAGAGCTTTCGCAAAAATTAAGCGATGGCGCTGAAGAAATAAACAGTAATGAAACATCAGAAGCTAATTACAGCATGATTGCTGAACCAACAAAGGTTAAAGAACAAAAAATCAGCAAGGTACCGAATTATGGCCATGCCCTGGCTCCTTATGTATTGTCTTTAGGATTATTCGTAGGTGCAATTGCCTTCAACATGGGCTTCCCGACAGGCATGCCCTCCACACGGCCTACATCAGGGGTGGCATGGTGGTTCAGTAAATTCACCGTGCTATTCATTCAAGCAACGATTTCGGCATTGGTGCTTGATGCAATCATGATCTGGGGAATGGATTTACAGGTCGAGAGCTTGGGGCAATTCATCATCGTTTCAATCTTGACCTCCCTGACCTACATGTTCCTTGTAACCTTCCTGACCGTAGCCTTTGGAAATCCTGGCCGCTTACTAGCGATGATTTTCCTTGTATTACAAATAGGTGCAAGCGGGGGAATGTTCCCAGTCGAGCTAATGAATAACTTCTACAGTGCGGTTCATCCGTTCATTCCGATGACGTATTCCGTCATGGGCTTCCGTCAATCGATGAGCGCGAGCCTTGGATCGGATGCATTGACCTCCAGTTATCTTTTCCTTGCTGGGTGCATCATTGTATTTAACCTGCTCTTGTTGCTCACATTGGTTATTCGCAAGCGCAAAGAACAAACGATCGAAGGTGAAGCATAATAATAAATGAGAAAGCCCCCGGAGCCATTGTGCCGGGGGTTTTCTTCTTTTTATCTTAATCCTTCGTTTCTTCCGGATTTTCAACCACATGCTTAAGGATGGAGAGTTTGTTATCCCAGAATCGGTCATAAAATGAAAGCCATTCCTTCAATTCGTTTAAGGGCTCGGGCTGAAGCCGAAAGCGTTTCTCTCTTCCTACCTTCCGTCCGCTAACCAATTCAGCTTCGGAAAGAATATGAAGATGTTTGGCAATCGCCGTACGGCTCATCGGAAAATGAGAGGTGATGGCCGAAATGGGTAATTCCCCTTCAGTAAGCAATTGCAGGACTTTTCTGCGGGTGGGGTCGGCCACAGCTTGGAATACATCATATTTTTCTGCGGAAGAAGTCACTTAGCCCTCAACAGCCTTTTTAAGTCGTTCATTAACGATCTGATCCCACCCATGCGCCATTCTATCGCGGATAACCGAGCTTTTTTCATTCGCTTTCGGAAGAATCGATCCAGGCTGCTTCCACCCGCCATGGATCAGGGTGAATTCAGTTTTGCCATCCTGCTCTTTTAAATGGAATGAAACGATCCAACCGTCAGTATCCCACGAGAAAGAGAGCCGATGAGGCGCATCCATCTCCAATACTTTACATGGAGAGGGGCCAAACGGTGATTGTACATGGAACTCATGTCCCACTTTCGGCTGAAAATCATTCGGCATGAACCATGAAGCGATCCCCTCGGCAGTCGATACTGTATCCCAAACCTTTTGGATCGGCGCTTCAATAATGACGGTCTTCTTGACATCCTCTAAAGTATGCTGCTTTTCCATAGTGACTCTCCCTTTTAAATGTAATGTAAAACCATTTGGTTTCGCTTTAACGATTATATAAAACCATTTGGTTTCATGTCAACGGTTTTCACTGGAGCGATCTTCCTGGTTTTATTCATTCCCTATTTTTTCAATTTGTTCCGATAAGCTCGTTATTTGATCGATGGTTTGCATGATTTCTGATTCTTCCAATGCTTTAGGATCGATTTGGCCTTTTTCAATATTATTCAGGTATAATTCAATGCCATCTGACAGCTGCTGATTTGAAGCAACGATTTTTTCATGGATGGTTTCGGCGATTTGAGGTGGCTCGGTTGCATTGAATTCTTCAATCTCCGTTTTCATCTGCTGCAGCTCTTTTTCAAGGCTTTGCCTTGCTTCGGTATTCGTGACGGCATCTTGGGCCAATGCAGGTACCTCATTGGCAAATCCCTTAACGGTATTCACATACTCCGTCGCATTATCTGCATATTCCAAGGATGAATGGACTTCCCCCAAAAGCGAGCACCCGCTTAAGGCAAGGATGGAAACAAAAGCGATCGCGATTATTTTTTTCATATGTGCCTCCTATGTGATTTTATTCGGATTGATTAAATGGGTAAAAATCTTTTTTTATAAATCGCTGCAATCGAATTCAATATGAATCCGGGAATTCTTTTCGGGAAGAATGACTTTGAATAGAAAAGGTGAAAGGCGCTTTTCAAATCATGCCACTGATTGCAGGATTTAACCTGCTTGAACCTTGCTACGTCGATGATCTTCACCTTTTTTTCGGAAGTGATGAAAATGTTCCTTAAATGGATATCCGAAGGGTTCAACCCTTCTTTTCTTGCTAATTGCAAAGCATGGTCAATTTCCTCGATGTTTTCTTCCGTTATCGGGATCCCTAACGTCAAACATTCAAAAAGGGTGTTGCCTTCGATATGATCGATGACCAGATAATTCAAACCGGCAGCATATAGAGTTGGATAATAATCAATGGATTGAACGGTTCTGTATATTTCGGCTTCCACTTTAGCTGTTTGGATTTGGTCCGGGAAAAACACCTTTAGCGCTTTATTGGTGGAATGTATCCGGAATACATAAGCACTGCGGCCCTTGCCGATAAGAGTTAGGGATGGGTCGGCATCAAGCAATGAATACTTCTTATCATCGGAAATCTTGACGCTTGCTGCTAAATCATTATAGTTCTGCATACTATTCACCTCTAATGTGCAAATTTAGAATCAAAAAAGACGGTATGACCGATTATTGGTCATACCGTCTTTTAAAAACCAAAAGACCTCACCAAATAATCGGCAAGGTCTTGCAAACAACTGGAATCAGTTGCCAATAAAGCCGAGGATAAAATCCTGTATTGACGACTTTATTGTATAGCTACTCCCCTTAACAGAAGGATTCTTATAAATTTATATATAGTAATTATATAGTTTATGGGCTTCCCCCGTCAAATATGAGGATTGATGGGGTGACCTCGCAATTTTATTCAATGCATATGGTATATCACGTAATTAATTATTCTAGTATATCATTATTTGCGGCATTCAGCCACTGGTTGCCTTTTATAATATCAATATATTTCAAATATTACTATAAAGTTACTTAAATGTCTTTTAGTTTACTAATATGTTAAAACCTAAGCAATCACCCGGTGGTTCCAAAGAAATGTGTTATATTTTTAATGAATAAGTACATATACCTATATTATTATACTCGTATTAACCGATATTTAAATAAATGTTAAAAATATAATGCTTTAGTAGGGAGAATGATATGAAGAAATTAATTATACCAACTTTCTGTTTTGCAGTATTGTCGACAGTTGCATTCGAAGAAAAAATATCTGCAGCTCCACTACATGCAGAACAGACCAATGTTGATACAGGCGTCATGTATGTAAATGTAAATTCCGGTTCACTCAATATGAGGAAAACGGGAGCGGAAAGTGCGAGTATAGTTGCCAAGCTTTCAAAAGGCACGCCGGTAACGATTTATTCGGAATCCAAGGGTTGGACGAAGGTCAAAGCCAATGGTAAGGAGGGGTATGTCAGTACTAAGTATTTATCGGCAACGAAGCCAGGGGCTTTAACTAGGGCCGCCGTAACGGTAAAGACGGTGACGAAATATGTGAATGTCAGCACGGGTTCCCTCCATATGCGGAAAAGTGGGACCGAAAGCGCAGCCATAGTAACGAAGCTGACGCGTGGCACACAGGTGACGGTTTATTCGGAATCCAAGGGTTGGGCGAAAGTAAAAGCCAATGGTAAAGAGGGTTACGTCAATGCCAAGTATCTATCGGCAACGAAACCGGACCAGGCAGCCAAATCTTCCGTAACAAGTAAGACGGCAACAAAATATGTGAATGTCAGCACGGGTTCCCTCCATATGCGGAAAAGCGGGACCGAAAGTGCAGCCGTAGTAGCGAAGCTGACGAGGGGCACCCAGGTAACGGTCTATTCGGAATCCAAGGGTTGGGCAAAGATCAAAGCCAATGGAAAAGATGGTTATGTCAATGCCAAGTATCTTTCGGCAACGAAGCCTGATCAGGTAACCAAAGCCGCCGTAACTGGAAAAACGGCGACGAAATATGTGACGGCAAGCACGCTCAATATGCGAAAAGGCGGTAACGTAAGCTCCAGCATCGTCACGAGGCTTTCAAAAGGGACGCAGGTGACGGTTTATTCGGAATCGAATGGTTGGGCCAAGGTCAAGGCCAATGGAAAAGACGGGTATGTCAACACCAAGTATCTATCGGCAACGAAGCCTGATCAGGTAACCAAAGCCGCCGTAACTGGAAAAACGGCGACGAAATATGTGACGGCAAGCACGCTCAATATGCGAAAAGGCGGTAACGTAAGCTCCAGCATCGTCACGAGGCTTTCAAAAGGGACGCAGGTGACGGTTTATTCGGAATCGAATGGTTGGGCCAAGGTCAAGGCCAATGGAAAAGACGGGTATGTCAGCACCAAGTATTTGTCGGCAACGAAGCCAGCGGCTGGATCCGCAGTAACCACCCAAAAAACGACGACGAAATACGTGACGGCAAGCACGCTCAATATGCGAAAAGGCGGTAACGTAAGCTCCAGCATCGTCACGAGGCTTTCAAAAGGGACGCAGGTGACGGTTTATTCGGAATCGAATGGTTGGGCCAAGGTCAAGGCCAATGGAAAAGACGGGTATGTCAGCACCAAGTATTTGTCGGCAACGAAGCCAGCGGCTGGATCCGCAGTAACCACCCAAAAAACGACGACGAAATACGTGACGGCAAGCACGCTCAATATGCGTAAAAGCGGTTCGGATAGTTCAAGCATTGTCGCGAGGCTTT
>NZ_PHNG01000799.1:0-11725 GCF_002803435.1 Bacillus sp. mrc49
CTCCGAGTCTGGAAAAGGACGGTACATTCGTTAATACAGAGCGCCGAATTCAGAGGTTTTATCAAGTGCTTGAGCCACTTGGAGACTCTAAGCCGGATTGGCTCATATTCCAAGAGCTTGCTAATCATCTAGGAGCGAATTGGACTTACCAGCATCCGAGCGAGATCATGGATGAAGCAGCGAGTCTTGCTGGTTATTTTGCCGGGGTGAGCTATGAAAGACTGGAAGGGTTCAATAGTCAAATCTGGCCGGTTGCGAAAGATGGTACGGATACGCCGATCCTTTTCGAAGAAGGGTTCGCGTTTGAAGATGGTAAGGCACGGCTCATTCCGCTTGAATGGACTCCTCCTTTTGAAGCCGGTGCTGAATATGATTTACATTTAAATAATGGCCGACTGTTGGAGCATTTCCATGAAGGGAATATGACGTACAAGTCAGAGGGACTGACACATAAGGTTCCCCACCCATGGCTTGAGGTATCACTGGAGCTTGCTCGGGAACGTGGAATCGAGGATGGCTCTCTCGTTCGTTTAACCTCACCTTATGGTCACGTAAAGGTAAGAGCGATAGTCACAGAACGTGTAACAGGGAACGAATTATACTTAACGATGAATACACGAGAAGATGAGGAAGCGGTTAACCGTCTGACAAGCAGTTATCATGATACGGTAACCCACACACCGAACTATAAGGAAATGAGTGTGAAAATGGAGGTACTGGAAGAAAAGGGAGAATCACCATTGCCGAAAGTGAACTACCGATTCGGGAACCGTCTTCCTCAAATCAGTGTCAGAGTGGAAGAAAAATGGAAACGAGAAGACTTTACTCCCATTACAGAGTTATTCGAATTAGGAGGTGATGATTTTGGCGAAAGCAATCAAGCAAATTAGAAAAGAAGCCCCTAATCCCGAAGCAGAGCAATCAAAAGCGGTCACGGACATCGTCGCAGCCTTGGCAGAAAACCGGGACGCGATCATGGCGACAATCGGAATCGTAGGGCAACTTCATGAAATGGGTGTTTTGAATACCGTGAACGGGCTGCTGGAAAAACGTGTTGATGTAGGGGTGATTGCCGTTCAACAGCTCAATCAGCCTAATATGCATAATACAATCAAGAATGGAATGAATGCTTTTAATTTTCTTGGCCAATTGAATCCTGATCAGTTACAAACGGTACTGAATGGAGTGAGTCACGGCTTGGAAAAATTGGCAGAGAATATAGAGAAAGATGAAAAAGTGAGCTTATGGAAACTAGGAAATAGTATTAGAAACCCGGAAATAAGAACCTCCCTGACGACGATGTTGGGCTTTTTGGAAGGAATGGGAGAGGCATTCCAAGGAGAGAAGCGAGAGTTGCATTAAAAAGGAGCATGGTAAAGTGGAAAATGGATTTCTTAAAGTGGAAGATATGAGAGATGAGAATGATGTTAATAAAGTTCTTCATGCACTGAATGAAGTCTGGGGTGTAAGGGATGTTGAAGTAAGCTTGGCAAACAAGCTGGTTACATTTAGCTATGATGAGAAAGCAGCCTCTCCAATTGATTTTCTCCAGGCTGTTAAAGATACGGGATTCGACATTAAAGAAGAGTAGCCATTCTTCATTGAATCTGGTTATAAAGGAGAGATGGACAATGAAAGTATGTGAAGTATGCGGTGCAAAAGAGGAATTAGATCAAGACGGTAACGGTCAAGAACAAATGAGGATCCTTCATTTATGTGAAACCTGCAGAACCGAGCGCAGTTTCGCCTCCCAATCCTTTATTGAGCAAACATAATCAAAACCTGAAGACCTCGTTCTCGATTCAGGGGACAAAGCGAAAATAGAGTTGAATAACGCATTGATGAATGAGATCGAGACTGAATGGTGGATAAGAACTTTGATGAGGCTGAAATGGGTTTAATAGATGGGAAAGAGCAGAAATGTTAATTTAACAGCATTTCTGCTCTTTCCATTTTATGTTGTTTTAATGAAAACCTCATCTGTCAGCGGTGACGGACCGAATATCCTCTTACCTTCATATGAAATTTTTTGTTAATTCCCACTTTACTTATTTGATTTATAAGATTAAAATCGGATAAACAAGATTATAAAATGGGCTGATTGGACAACCGAAAGCTCCTGAGCGCGATAAGCGAACAGGGGCTATTTGTGTTCATTTTGAAAAAAGGAGCCGAAGGCATGAATATTGATCATATTGAAGCTTTTATGTATGTCGTTCACTTTAATAGCTTCCATAAAGCCGCAGAGGCGATGTTTTTATCACAACCAACCGTATCGGCAAGAATTAAGACGCTTGAGGGGGAACTCGATACAGAACTATTCGAAAGGCAAGGGAGGGGAATCATTTTAACCGAAAAAGGGAAAGCCTTCATTCCATTTGCGGAGCAAATCATCCGCACATTCCAACAGGGGAAAAAGCAGCTGAAGGCAGGAAGTGATTTGGAGGAAATAACGATTGGGGCCAATATCATTACATCGCAATACTTTATTCCGTTCGCGCTTCCTCTTTGGAAAGAGAAAAACCCAGATTTACGCTTTAAATTCATATCGGCAACAAATGAGGAATTAATGGATAAATTGCTTCGGAAACAGGTTGATATAGCCTTCATGAAGGATGTTGCACATAGTGGGCTGCAAAATCATAAGACGCTTGATAATTCGATTCGATTAGTCGTATATCCGGGACATCCTTTTCAAATTCAAACCGAGCTTTCTGTGCAGACATTAGCAATGGAGCCGCTCGTGTTTTTTGAGTGCGGTGCATTTGACTGGAATCAGGTTCATAAAATATTTGAAGTCTCTAACGTGGAGCCGCGGTTTGAATTTCAGGTTAATCACCTAGAAGTGGCGAAATCATTGATTGTTAGCGGAAGCTGTATCGGTTTTTTGCCGTATTTATGCATTAAAAAGGAGTTGGAAGTGGGTACGTTGGTTGAAGTGGATGTATCCCATTTAATCAAGATCAAGCAGCACATCTATCTTACTCACTTAAATCAGGGGGTGGGGGCTCCTTTATTATGGAATGACATCCTTTTTTCCATACAGGAATACGAGCAAAACCATCATCCTTCACCGTTACAATCGAATCGATAGATATTTTCTATCGATGCCATATTTTTTTCTATTGGTAAAACCATTGCCAACCGCATGTTCTGGTGATAGGATATATCAAAATCAATTAATCGTATAAATTAACTCGGAATTAAAGCGGAGGAGAGAAAATATGAGTTATACGCTTGGCATTTTAGATCAGAGTCCGATATTTCCCGGTTCTACAGCAGTTGATGCATTACAGCAAACCATCAACCTGGCTAAGCATGCAGAAGAGTGGGGGTATAACCGTTTCTGGGTTTCGGAACATCATCATGCCGACACCTTGGCGGGATCCTCACCGGAGGTATTGATATCGCATCTTTTAGCCCAAACCCAGTCGATTCGAGTAGGGTCGGGAGGTGTCATGCTTCAGCATTATAGTCCGTATAAAGTGGCGGAAAACTTTCATGTGCTATCAAATCTTTCACCTGGCAGAGTGGACCTTGGCATCGGAAAGGCACCCGGGGGACTCCCCTTATCCACGAAGGCGCTGCAGCATGGTACAGTGAATGATGGAAAAGATTTTGAAGAGAGGTTATCTTTCTTGCAAGAAATAATTGAAAATTCGATCAATGATACCCACCCTCTTGCAGGCGTTCAAGCGACCCCGCTTCCGTCCATAAAACCTGAAATGTTCTTGCTTGGTGCCAGTGCTGACAGTGCGAGGCTAGCCGCCAACCTTGGTATCGCCTATGTATTTGCCCGATTTATCAATAGCAATGAGACTGTACTCGATGATGCTGCACGCATTTACCGGAGCATCTTTCCGACTGGGAGCTTTAAGGTATCGGTTGCCGTGATTGCCGCTCCTTCACAGCAAGAAGCAACCCAATTAATCGGTGATCAAAAGATAGTGAAAGTCCATCTCAGAAGCGGTCGTTCAGTGACGGTCCAAACACTCGAGCAAGCAGAAATATTCGGGAAGCAGGCTGGGGAATCATACGAAATTGAAGAACAGGAATCCACTATCATTGCCGGGACTCCCACATACGTAAAAGAACAGTTAACAAATTTACATGAAAAGTACGGGGTAGATGAGTTCATCTTGCATACGCCGGTTTTAAAAGAAGCAGAAAGATTACGATCTTTCCAATTATTGAGCCCGCTCCAATTAGCCTTACCTGAAGGGAAACACGTAACGAGCCCAAGTTGATTTCTTCACTCACAGGGAAGTAAAAGCAAAAAAGAATAAAAGGGGGAGTATGGATGTCTGAGCGGAGAAAGTTGAAATTAGGAGCGCTTATTCATGGAGTTGGCGGAAGCATATCTGGTTGGAGGCATCCTGACATTCAAGCAGATGCCAGTGTCAGTATCGAATTTTATACGGAGCAGGCTCGGAAGGCCGAAGAGGGAAAATTTGATTTATTATTCATCGCTGACGGTTTATATATCAACGAGAAATCGATTCCCCATTTCTTGAATCGATTTGAGCCACTTACTCTTTTGTCCGCACTTTCAGCAGTGACGACAAGGATAGGGCTTGTCGGTACTGTTTCGACTTCGTATAGTGAGCCATTTACTGTAGCCCGGCAATTCGCTTCACTTGATCACATCAGTCATGGACGAGGGGGATGGAACCTTGTTACTACGCCTCTTGAGAGTACAGCCTTGAACTATAGCAAAACCATTGAAGAACATCCCGATCATGCCAAACGGTACCGGATTGCTTCAGAATATATCCAGGTCACTAAAGGCTTATGGGATTCATGGGAGGATGATGCGTTTATCCGGGATAAAAAGTCGGGTAAGTTTTTTGAGCCTTCAAAAATGCACCATTTAAATCATAAAGGAGAATTCTTCTCTGTACAGGGACCGCTTAACATTGCTCGATCCAAACAGGGGCGTCCGGTCATTTTCCAAGCTGGTTCATCCGAAGACGGCAAAAACCTTGCTGCCAAAGATGCGGATGCAATCTTTACGGGTCATCCAACTTTGGAAGAGGCGCAGAAGTTTTATCAAGATGTTAAAAAAAGGGCCATTGCATTCGGGAGAAACCCTGATGATATTGTCATCCTTCCGGGTATCGCCCCGATCATCGGTGCAACTGATGAAGCGGCAGAGAACAAATATCAAGAACTTGCTAATCTTGTTTCCGTCGATAAGGCGCTCGATTATTTGGGACGGTACTTTGATCATCATGATTTTACGCAATATGATGTGGATGCCCCTTTCCCGGATCTCGGGGACATCGGAAAAAACAGTTTCCGAAGTACGACCGATCGAATTAAACAGGAGGCCAAGGAGAAACATTTGACGCTCCGTCAAGTGGCCCTTAATGAATCTACACCCCGTACTCCCTTTATTGGAACTCCAGAGAAAGTGGCGGATTTGATCCAGCAATGGTTCGAAGAGAAGGGGGCGGACGGATTCATTTTTGCTTCAAGTGTCCCGAACGCTTTGAATGACTTTGTTCTCCATGTGGTTCCCATCCTTCAACAAAGGGGGATATATCGTACTGAATATGAAGCAGATACATTAAGGGGCAACCTGGGGCTTCCGTTTCCGGAAAATCGTTATGCGAAAGAAAAAATCAAACAATAATCAAAGGAGGAATATGATATGGGAGAACAGCTATCTGTCGTCGTTTGGTCAAAACAAGGCTGCCACTATTGCGAGGATGTTAAACAATACTTAAAGGAAAAGGGCATTGCTTATCAAACGGTGGATGTTACCAAACAGGATGAACGGCGCGATATTTTAGAAATCAAATATGGCGTCCGGTATGTGCCCATTATTGAAATCGGGCGGGGGAACGTCTATGAGGCCGTTACAGAAGTCGGCATCCCCCATCTTGAAAAAGCACTTGACCGGTACCATCACAAAAATCCAGCATTTTAACCAAAATTCATGAATCAGCAGCAGATAGAAAGGTCTTGAACAGGTGAATGAATAAATCGCGACATAATTCCGACTATTCTTGTTTGGATAATGAACTATGGAGATGGGGGATGAATCATGTCACAGCTAATCCGTCTTGCTACTGTTACGGATGCCTCTGAAGTGCTGGGGGTCACGCTTAGGGCGTATGAACCGATTAGGGATTTGAATATTAAATTTTTGGCTGCGACGGCTGATCTGCAGTTAGTGACGAATAATATTCGGCGGAATCTCACTTACGTATTAGAACAGGATGGCCAAATTGTATCGACCGTGACCGTTCGCCATCCATGGAATGATCCTGAGCATTTCAGTCCCTACCCCTTCATTTGGTGGTTTGCGGTAGATCCCTTATATAAGCAAAAAGGCATCGGATCGGCTTTGTTAACTTGGGTGGAAGAAAATATGCTTCGGGATCAGGTGAAAGCGCCGGCTGTCTATTTGGCGACAGCCGATCGCCACCCTTGGCTTGTATCCATTTATGAAAGAAGAGGCTATGAGATTTTTGCCGAACGAGTTCACGATGGCGAAAAGATTGTCTACCTACGTAAAATTCTAGATGAAACGCTGTACCGCATCATTGAAAATAAAGAACCATTGGTTAATCAATAAAAATGTCGGGGGAAATTGAGATGAAAAAAATATTATTTTTGGTGATGGCACTGCTGCTGACTGTTTTAGGAGCTTGCTCTTCGAAAGAAACAACGAGTACAGCAAAATCAAATGCAGGTGATACAGAAAATAAAAAAGTTCAGAAAATCATTGTAGGAACAGGCACGCAATTCCCGAATATTTGCTTTTTGGATAAGAACGGGAAGCTGACAGGATATGATGTCGAGTTGGTTCGCCAAATCGATGAAAAGCTCCCTGAATATGAATTTGAATTTAAAACGATGGATTTTTCTAATCTTTTATTAAGTTTAGAGACGAATAAAATCGATTTCGTTGCTCATCAAATGGAAGTGAATGACGAACGAAAAGAGAAATTCCTTTTTAATAAGGAACCATATAATGTCTTTCCCCTACAGGTTACCGTTCATAAGGACAACAATGATATTCATTCCATTAAAGATCTAAAAGGGAAAAAAGCGATAGTGAGTGCAACGAGCAATTCAGCCGTATTTCTTGAAAAGTACAATAAAGAAAATAATGCCGGCATTGACATCATTTATTCAGGCCAAGGTGCCGATGATACGAAGAATCAAATCAAAACGGGCCGGGCCGATGCCACCATCACGACACCATTTGCAGTCGACTTCTTGAATGAACAAGCAGATGCACAGCAAAAGGTCGTAGGTGAACCGCTCCTTAATTCAAAGGTATACTTTTTGCTAAGAAAGGATGAAACGCCTTTACAGAAGAGAATTGATGAAGCACTTGTGGAGCTGAAAAAGGAAGGGGCAGTGAGCGAACTTAGTAAAAAGTGGCTGGGTGCTGATTATTCAGTCGGATTTTAATTAGATTGTCGTAAGCGCGGAGGTGCTAAAGCATGGGGAAATCATTCGATCTTTCTTTAATAGTCGATTTCGTACCGACTTTAATCCATTATCTAGGGGTTACGTTACAAATTCTGGCAGCCTCGGTTTCATTAGGGATGATCCTTGGGATAGCGGCTGCCATCCTGAGGGTATTCCGTATCCCGGTCTTGAATCAATTTGTCATATTGTATATTTCCTTCATTCGTGGAACCCCCATATTAATCCAATTATTTCTAGTGTTTTATGGGCTTCCTGCCATCCTTTTATTCATTAACATCGATATTTCAAGAATGGAGGCTCTGTATTTTGTCATTATTACGTATGCACTAAGTAATGGGGCGCATTTTGCAGAGATTTTTCGAGGGGCGATAAAGGCTGTCGATCATGGGCAAACGGAAGCAGCCTATTCAGTGGGGATGAATAATAGCCAAAGTTTTTTTCGGATCGTGCTTCCACAGGCAATACGGATCGCTTTTCCCAATATCGCTAACGCCATCATCGGATCATTGAAGGATACCTCTCTTGCCTTTACCATCGGTGTGATGGATATGATGGGGAGAGGAGAGACATTGATTGCTGCAACGGCACACGGTCTCGAAGTCTACCTTTCCTTATCCATCATCTATTATGCAGTTGTGCTACTGTTCGAGAAAATATTTAGATTGTATGAAAATCGCATCAACCGGCATCAGGCAGTCAATGTGTCTGCTGCTGGATAACAAAAGGAGGAGGGAAGGTTTTGACGATTGATATTCTATTTATCTGGACTGCTTTCAAGGAGATTTTGAAGGCACTTCCCACTACGCTTTTCTTGACGATTATTCCTCTTTTAGCAGGTTTTCTAATCGGTCTCGCCGTTGCCTTGATAAGGATTTATAAAGTGAAATATTTAGCTGGAGTGGCGAATGGATATGTTTCTTTCTTTAGAGGAACGCCGATCATCATGCACATCATGCTCATTTATTTCGGTTTTCCGCTATTGATCGATCTAATTTCCGCGAAATTCGATTGGGGCATTCAATCTAATTCCATCCCAATCAGTTTATTCGTCCTGACCGCCCTATCGTTGAGTGCGGGTGCTTATTTATCGGAAATATTCAGGTCCGGAATCATCAGTGTCTCGACTGGACAAATGGAGGCAGCTTATTCCATAGGCATGAATACCTTTCAAGCGATGACACGCATCGTTTTGCCTCAGGCAATGGCCCAATCCATTCCGAATTTCACGAATATTTTCATTGGATTCCTGCATACTTCATCGATCGCTTTCATTGTCTCCCAAAAGGAAATGACAGGTGCAGCCAATATAGTTGCATCAACCAATCTGAAATTTTTGGAGTCTTTCATCGCCGCTGGTTTCATTTACTGGGGTCTCACAATCATTGCGGAGGGACTTTCGTTTTTCATCGAGAAAAAAGCCACTGCCTATAATCGAGGAGGAGTACAATGATTTATTTAAAAGATATAAAAAAATCATTTAACCGGCAGCCCGTCTTAAAAGGAATCAATTTGAAGGTAGGCAAGGGTGAAGTAGTGACCATCCTTGGACCTAGCGGATCTGGAAAAACGACCTTGCTTAGGTGCTTGAACTTTCTGGATAAACCAGATGAGGGCATTGTTCAAGTGGGAGATGTACAGGTGAAGTCCACGAAGGCGACCAAAAGGGAAATCTTGTCCCTGAGGAGACAATCGGCGATGGTTTTTCAGCATTATAATTTATTTGCTCATAAAACCGTTTTGGAAAACGTGATGGAAGGATTAATTGTTACAAAAAAATATAAGAAGGCGGATGCGAAACGAGAAAGCGAGCTTTTATTGGAGAAAGTAGGGTTGGGTGATAAGCATAACCATTTCCCTTCGCAATTGTCAGGCGGTCAGCAGCAACGTGTGGGAATTGCCAGGGCCCTTGCTTTAAATCCGGAAGTCATCCTATTTGATGAGCCAACATCGGCACTTGACCCCGAACTCGTCGGAGAGGTGCTATCGGTGATAAAAACCATTGCCCAGGAAGGCATCACGATGGTTATTGTAACCCATGAAATGAGTTTTGCCAAAGAGGTATCCGATCGAGTTCTCTTCATGGACGGCGGGATCATCGTGGAAGAAGGCTCTCCGCTTGAAATTTTCAATGCTCCCAAAGAAGAACGAACACGACAATTTTTAAACAGGATATCAAGGGATATTCCTATACCGTATTTAGAAGAAAAAGCTAATTGAAGGAAGGGGCCAAGGGGAGATGACTAATCCAATCGTAGTCAATGAATTAATTGAAGAAGACAAAGAGGAGGTCCGCCGCTTATTGGTTGAAAGTTATCAGCAGTATGAATTTGAATATTCGAACCCGGAAGCTTGGGATGGATATTTGAAGAATATTCAATCCTCCGTGGATAATCCACTTGTTGATAAGGTATTGGTTGCAAAGTGCCAACAGGATATCCTTGGTACATTACAGCTTTTTCAATCATCTGAAAAGGCATATGAAAAGCCTGAACTTGGAATTTCTTCACCAATCATTCGGTTGTTGGCCGTTCATCCCCAATCAAGGGGGCGCGGTATTGCACAGGAATTATTAAAAGCTAGTGTACAGTATGCAAAATCGCAAGGGGCGTCCAGTTTGTACCTGCATTCTACCGACAAGATGCATAAAGCCATTAAATTATATGAATGGTTTGGCTTTAAACGGGATGAAACGAAGGAATTCCAAAATCATGATATTTTAGTAAAATGCTATCGCTTGGATTTATAGCAGGAAGGAGGCTTCTGTATGGGGCGAGAGTTGGAAAGCCGTTTAATAGCGATACGGCGTCATTTACATCAACATCCCGAGTTATCGAATGAAGAATTCGAAACGACAAAGTCGATTCGAAAGTGGCTTGGGGAAGAGGATATAGAAATCCGCCAGACAGGATTGAAAACAGGTGTTTTTGCAGATATAAAGGGTGGGAAACCAGGACCGACAATAGCGATAAGGGCGGATATCGATGCTCTCCCGATCGAGGAGAAAACCGGGCTTCCATTTGCTTCAAAAGTAAAAGGAGTGATGCATGCCTGCGGGCACGACTTTCATACCGCAGCTGTCATTGGCGCTGCTTACTTGTTGAAAGAATATCAACCGGAGCTGAGCGGAACCGTGCGCTTGCTTTTTCAACCGGCAGAAGAGTTGGGCGGCGGTGCTGCTTACGTGATAAAAGACGGCCAAATCGACAATGTCGCAGCCATAATCGGACTGCATAATAAACCGGATTTACCTGTCGGGACCATAGGGATAAAAGAAGGAGCGCTAATGGCGGCAGTGGACCGTTTTCAGATTGTGCTTCAAGGCAAGGGCAGTCATGCGGCGATTCCTCAAAGTGGAAATGATCCAATAGCAGCGGGAGCCCAGCTTATTACCGCTCTGCAAACTATCGTCAGCAGAAATGTATCCCCGCTGGAAAGTGCGGTAGTAAGCGTGACGAGGATAACAGGTGGAAGCACGTGGAATGTAATTCCGGGTGAGGTCACACTTGAAGGAACGATCCGGACTTTTGAGTCGGCAATACGGGAGGAAGTAAAGCGGAAATTTCATTCGATCGTAAATAATATCGCGGCCGCTTTTTCACAGGAGGCTGTGATTGACTGGTTTCCAGGGCCGCCTGCGCTTCATAACCATCCAGCTATTACAGAGATGGCACGCAGTTCCGCTTTGGGGCAATCATTAGATGTAATCGATCCAGAACCTTCAATGGGTGGGGAGGATTTCGCTTATTATCTTCAACATATTCCCGGTACTTTTGCCTTTTTTGGTACGAACGGAAACGAAGACTGGCATCACCCAGCCTTTACGGTTGATGAAAAAGCGATAATGAAAGCCGCCTATTTTTTATCTGAAAGTGCCAAGGATTTATTGTGTAAACATGGAGAGTGGTGAAGGCAGGATTTGCCGAGCACATTTGGGGAAAGACTTTGTACGTTGAATTGAAGATTCGTGAGGGCAAAGAAATGAGAGACAAGGAGGACCCCTGTCTCTGGCATTCTTTCTTTTTATTGCCATACATAACTTTTACTAGAATGAGAAGGGACATTTCAGCAGCTGCATCATTTTTAAAACGATTAGCCTTTTCCTGCTTGGAATCCGGGATATTTGGTCATTCCGCCATCAGCGTATAAGGTCATGCCCGTTACGTAGCTTGATTCAGCTGAGGCTAGCCAAGCAGCACAAGCGGCAATCTGTTCCGGTTTTCCGATATATCCCATTGGAATTAAGTCGATGACCTCTTGTTTAGCTTTTGGATCATTG